>NZ_JBHRXK010000001.1:1033100-1036642 GCF_042648505.1 Lysobacter cavernae | reverse complement strand
GATCAACGGTGCGCCGATCTGAATGAAAGTCCGCTCGTGCCATCGCAGCCGGGGCGGATCGTGTTCAAGACGGGCGGTATTTCAGCAGCCTGTTAGGGTCTAGAAAGGCGGTGGGCTGTCGCAAACCAAAACCGCGAAGTTTCAAAGCTTCAAGCCAATCCACCCCGTTAGCTGTGAGCGTAGCGGCGCAGCCGTGAAGCCTGCCCTGAGCTTGTCGAAGGGTCGAAGGGTGTGCGATCGGCGTTATTTGCCGCCTCAATCAAACGCAAACGCATCCAGCGCCAGCGACCCGAACTCGTGCGAGCGGTGGATCGTGCGCACGCTTGGCGAATCACCGGCGGCGCCCAGCGCCACGAACAACGGCATCAGGTGCTCCACCGTCGGATGGGCGTGTTGCGCGTGAGGCGCGCGCTGTTGCCAGTCCATCAGTGCCGGCCAGTCGTGCGCGGCGAGCATCGTGTGCATCCAGTCGCCGAACTCGCGTGCCCACACCGGCATCGGCCCGTCCTTGTGCTTCCAGTCGAGGTCGCCGAGGTTGTGGACGAAGCCGCCGGAGCCGATCACCAGGATGCCTTCGTCGCGCAGCGGTGCCAGCGCCTGGCCCAGCGCGTAGTGCTGCGCGGCGCTGCCGTAGGGCATCACCGACAGCGGCACCACCGGAATCTCCGCCAACGGGTACATGCGTCGCAGCGGCACCCAGACGCCGTGGTCGAGGCCGTGGTTCTCGCGGACTTTCGGATTGAGGCCGGCGTCGGCCAAGCGTCGGGCGATCTGCTCGGCCAGGTCGGGCGCGCCCGGCGCGGGGTACTTGATCTGGTACAGCGGCTCGGGGAAGCCGCCAAAGTCGTGCACGGTGTGCGGTCGGACATGGCCACCGAGCATCGGCCGGTCGGTCATGAAATGCGCCGAGGCGACCACGATCGCCTTGGGCCACGGCAGCTCGCCGCCCAGGCCGTCGAGGAAGCGGCCGGCGGGCGAGTCCTCGACCGCCAGCATCGGCGAGCCGTGGGACAGGAACAGGGCGGGGAGGCGGGTGGGGATGTCCATGTCCGTAGCGTGATCCCGGCGCGGGACATTTCCAAGCGCCGCGGCCGGTCCGGTGCGTTCTGCCGCCGGAAATCCCGTCACCGGCCGGTGTCAGCCACTCCGGCAAGATGCCCCACTGCCTTCGCCTGCTGGTATGCCTCCATGAGCCACTTCGACATCCGCTCCACCGTCCGCCCCAAGCCCGACCAACCGATGGTGGACATCGCCGATTACGTCGCCGATTACCGGGTCGAGTCAAAGGAGGCCTTCGATACCGCCCGCTACATGCTGCTGGACTCGCTGGCCTGCGCGGCGCTGGCGATGGGGCATTGCGAATGCGTCAAGCATCTCGGCCCGCTGGTGCCGGGCGCCGGCATGCCGGGCGGCGCGCGCGTGCCGTTCACCTCGCATGAGCTCGATCCGGCCCAGGCCGCCTACAACATCGGCGTACAGATCCGCTGGCTCGACTTCAACGACACCTGGCTGGCGGCCGAGTGGGGCCACCCGTCCGACAACCTCGGCGCGATCCTCGCCGTCGCCGACTACCTGGGCCGCAAGGCCGAGGCCGAAGGCGGTCAGGCGATGACCGTGCGCGACGTGCTCGGTCACGCGATCAAGGCGCACGAAATCCAGGGCTGCTACGCGCTGAAGAACTCCTTCAACCGCGTCGGTCTCGACCACGTGATCCTGGTGCGGCTGGCCTCGACCGCGGTCGCCACCGCGATGCTCGGCGGCAACAAGGACGCGATCATCACCGCCGTGTCGAACAGCTGGATCGACAATGGCGTGCTGCGCACCTACCGCCATGCCCCCAACACCGGCCCGCGCAAAAGCTGGGCCGCCGGCGATGCCTGCCGCCGCGCCGTGACCCACGCGCTCAACGCCATCAAGGGCGTGGTCGGCTATCCGAGCGCGTTGAGCGTGCCGACCTGGGGCTTCTACGACATCGCCTTCCAGGGCCGGCCATTCGAGTTCGAGCGCCCGTTCGGCAGTTACGTGATGGAGAACATCCTCTTCAAGATCAGCTACCCGGCCGAGTTCCACGCCCAGACCGCGGTCGAGTGCGCGATGCAACTGCATGGCCAGGTCAAGGCCAGGCTGGACGAGGGCGGGCTCGACCAGGTCGAGCGCATCGAGCTGGAAACCCAGGAGGCCGGCATCCGCATCATCGACAAGGCCGGTCCGCTGGCGAACTACGCCGACCGCGATCACTGCCTGCAGTACATGGTGGCCGTGCCGCTGCTCTTCGGTCGTCTCACCGCCGACGACTATGGCGACGCCGTCGCAAGCGATGCGCGCATCGACGCGCTGCGCGACAAAATGACAGTCAAGGAAAACCCGCAGTTCACCGCCGATTATTTCGACCCGGACAAGCGCTATATCGGCAATTCGGTCCAGGTGTTTTTCAAGGACGGTACCTGTACCGAAAAGGTTTCGGTGGATTACCCGATCGGCCACCGCAAGCGCCGCGCCGAAGGTGTTCCGGTGCTGATGGGCAAGTTCCAGGCGGCCATCCGCGCCAGACTGCCGGCCGGCCAGGCCGAGCAGTTGCTGGCCTTGGCCGCGCAGCCGGACAAGCTCGAAGCCCTGCCGATTACCCAGTTTCTGGCCTTGTTAAAAATCTGAAATTATGTGGTCGAGTCGCAGCCGGCCAGGAATCTGGAGAATGTTAGGCCCTTGTGAACGTCGTCTTCACATAGGCAAACTTAATCTGGGCCAGATGGCGTCGACTGGCGGCCGTCCTGACAATAGGAACTCGCAGACGCAGTTTCCCAATTTGATCAAGGAGCTGAGCATGAACAAGAAACTCCTCTGCGCCGCCCTGCTGGGTGGCCTGAGTGTGGCGCAAGTCGCCAGCGCGCAGGAATTCGACGATCGCTGGTATCTCACCGGCTCGGCCGGTTTCAATTTCCAGGACAGCAAGCGCGGTACCAAAGACACCCCGTTCGTTGCTCTGGGGGTCGGCAAATTCCTCAATCCGAACTGGTCGCTCGACGGCGAGCTGAATTACCAGAATCCGGATAATGACGACAACCAGAATCTGAACTGGAGCCAGTACGGCATCTCGTTCGACGTGCGTCGTCATTTCCTCGCCGAAGGCCGCAACTGGAATCCCTACGTGCTGATGGGCCTGGGCTACCAGCGTCACGAGGAAGAATTCGACAACTTCCCGAGCCCAAACTCGCCCGGTGAGCGCAAGGGCGGCGACGTGGCCGGCAAGTTGGGCGTCGGTATCCAGAGCAACCTCGGCCGAATCGGTGTCCGCACCGAGTTGGCCTACCGAATCGACGCTGATAACGACAGCATCGGTGCATTCAACAATGATGACTTCCCGCAGGACGACGGCGCCGACTGGTTCGGCGACATCCTGGCTTCGGTCGGCATCGTGATTCCGCTCGGCCCGCCGCCGGTCGCGGCCGTGCCGGCGCCGGTGGCCCCGGCGTGCGCGGACCTGGACGACGACGGTGACGGCGTCAACAACTGCGACGACAAGTGCCCGGGCTCGCAGGCCGGCC